>CP155570.1:2327500-2345000 GCA_041428575.1 Sporomusaceae bacterium ACPt | reverse complement strand
ACCCGGGGAACTGAAACATCTAAGTACCCGGAGGAAAAGTAATCAAACGAGATTCCCTAAGTAGCGGCGAGCGAACGGGGAAGAGCCCAAACCAGAGAGCTTTTGCTCTTTGGGGTTGAGGACCGGCGGAAGTTGAGCCAGGTCTAGTCGAACTACCTGGAAAGGTAGGCCGCAGAAGGTAACAGCCCTGTAGGCGAAAGACAGAGGCGAAACGGCTGGAATCCAGAGTACCACGGGACACGAGGAACCCTGTGGGAAGCAGGGGGGACCACCCTCCAAGGCAAAATACTCCTTGGCGACCGATAGCGCATAGTACCGTGAGGGAAAGGTGAAAAGCACCCCGGGAGGGGAGTGAAAGAGAACCTGAAACCGTATGTCTACAAGCAGTCGAAGACCCTTATGTGGTCAACGGCGTGCCTATTGAAGAATGAACCGGCGAGTTACAGTAACTAGCGAGGTTAAGTGGAAAACACGGAGCCGAAGCGAAAGCGAGTCTAAATAGGGCGATAGTTAGTTATTGTAGACCCGAAACCGCAGTGATCTATCCATGACCAGGGTGAAGCGCAGGTAAAAATGCGTGGAGGCCCGAACCCGTGAGCGTTGAAAAGCTTTGGGATGAGTTGTGGATAGGGGTGAAATGCCAATCGAACGCGGAGATAGCTGGTTCTCCCCGAAATAGCTTTAGGGCTAGCCTCAAGAGGTAAGTACAGACGGTAGAGCACTGATAGGGCTAGGGGCCGTTTAGGTTACTGAACCTTGTCAAACTGCGAATGGCTGTACTCAAAACTTGGGAGTCAGACTACGAGTGATAAGATCCGTGGTCAAGAGGGAAACAGCCCAGACCATCAGCTAAGGTCCCGAATGCCGTACTAAGTGGCAAAGGATGTGCAATTTCCGAAACAACCAGGATGTTGGCTTAGAAGCAGCCACCATTCAAAGAGTGCGTAATAGCTCACTGGTCGAGAGATTGTGCGCCGAAGATGACCGGGGCTAAAGTACGGAACCGAAGCTATGGCATGTCTAACGACATGGGTAGGGGAGCGTTCTATACCCGGTGAAGGTATACCGGAAGGAGTACTGGAGAGTATAGAAGTGAGAATGCCGGTATGAGTAGCGAAAAGACAAGTGAGAATCTTGTCCACCGAAAGCCTAAGGATTTCTGAGGAAGGATCGTCCGCTCAGAGTCAGTCGGGACCTAAGCCGAGGCGAGGATGCGTAGGCGATGGACAACTGGTTAACATTCCAGTACCACCCGGAGTCGATTGAGCGAAGGAGTGACACAGAAGGGCAGGCAAGCGCGAGGATGGAAAGTCGCGTCTAAACTTGTAGGGTGCATCACAGGCAAATCCGTGATGCGAAAAGCCTGAGGAGTGACGGGGAGCTGTTAGAAATAAGAGCGAACTTGCTGAACCCCGGCTGTCAAGAAAAGCTTCTAGCGAGACAAAAGGTGCCCGTACCGCAAACCGACACAGGTAGGCGGGGAGAGAATCCTAAGGTGCGCGGGAGAACCCTCGTTAAGGAACTCGGCAAAATGTCCCCGTAACTTCGGGAAAAGGGGAGCCTCGGATGTGTACACTTGAAACGGTGGAAGCATAAAGAGGTTGCAAAAGAGAGGCCCAAGCGACTGTTTACCACAAACACAGGTGCCTGCTAAAGCGAAAGCTGACGTATAGGTGCTGACACCTGCCCGGTGCCGGAAGGTTAAGGGGAGCGGTTAGAGCAATCGAAGCTGCGAACTGAAGCCCCGGTAAACGGCGGCCGTAACTATAACGGTCCTAAGGTAGCGAAATTCCTTGTCGGGTAAGTTCCGACCCGCACGAAAGGTGTAACGACTTGGGCACTGTCTCAACGAGGGACCCGGTGAAATTGAAATACCTGTGAAGATGCAGGTTACCCGCGACTGGACAGAAAGACCCCATGGAGCTTTACTGCAACCTGACATTGAGTTTTGGTAAATGATGTACAGGATAGGTGGGAGGCTGAGAAGCTAGGACGCAAGTCTTGGTGGAGCCGATGTTGGGATACCACCCTTTATTTACTGGAGTTCTAACCGAAGGAGTAACGAGACTCGGGACAGTGTCAGGCGGGCAGTTTGACTGGGGCGGTCGCCTCCGAAAGAGTAACGGAGGCGCCCAAAGGTTCCCTCAGCGCGGATGGAAATCGCGCGAAGAGTGTAAAGGCAGAAGGGAGCTTGACTGCGAGACAGACAAGTCGAGCAGGGACGAAAGTCGGGCTTAGTGATCCGGTGGTACCGAGTGGAAGGGCCATCGCTCAACGGATAAAAGCTACCCTGGGGATAACAGGCTAATCTCTCCCAAGAGTCCATATCGACGGGGAGGTTTGGCACCTCGATGTCGGCTCATCACATCCTGGGGCTGAAGTAGGTCCCAAGGGTTGGGCTGTTCGCCCATTAAAGTGGTACGTGAGCTGGGTTCAGAACGTCGTGAGACAGTTCGGTCCCTATCCATCGCGGGCGCAAGAGACTTGAAGGGAACTGCTCCTAGTACGAGAGGACCGGAGTGGACGGACCAATGGTGTACCAGTTATTCCGCCAGGAGTACAGCTGGGTAGCTACGTCCGGAAAGGATAAACGCTGAAAGCATCTAAGCGTGAAACCAGCCTTAAGATGAGGTCTGTCATTCGAAAGAAGTAAGGCCCCTTACAGATGATAAGGTAGATAGGCCAGGTGTGTAAGTGGAGCAATCCATTGAGCTGACTGGTACTAATCGGCCGAGGACTTGACTTAAACAAGCGAGCCAAAAGTTTAAGAGCGAAAGCGATAAGCAGAGAGCCCAAGAAGGCGAGCCGAGAGGCGAAGGCTGATTGGTGCGAATCGCTTAGTTCCGAGCGTTAGCGAGGAACATCCTATATTGCGCAGTCTTTCTTCTGTGACAGTTTTGAGGGAGCATACCTGTATGGGCGATTAGGAAATTGCTGATTGGTAACAAAAAACACTCACTTTTGTGAGTGTTTTTTGTTTATTCTTCAATTATTTCTGAAAAATAGATTACAGTTACTATATCATCTGCACTAATTGATTTTTGATAAATCTTTTCGAAAAAGATAAGAAGTTCGTCTACTGATTTAATTTCTGGGTTTTGATGATCCAAATCGTGGGTGGTAAGTTCGGAAAACTTTTTTATCAATACTCTGTCAATCATAGCTGGATATAGTTTTCTTTTAGTTTCAAATTTTTTACCAACAGTAATCCAGACGATTGAGTTTTCCGGATATGTACTCCGCATGTCCCCTAAACGAACAGTGCAGTTTTTCTGACGGGAAATTAGTAGCTTTTCGTGATTTGGCGACTGAAAATTAAGCGCAAACATAGTTTCCCTCCTTGTTAGTTTTTTTTATTGCATTGTATAGTATCATTATATTCTTTAATTTGTTAATTATCAAAGGAAACTGTTATGTGTTTTACATTTATATGTAGATATAATCGTTTAAGAGATTTTTTTCCAGCGTAACAGGTAACAGGTAATCCGGCGATAGCCGGTCATCAATACCAGCACCACTGCTCCGATGACAATAATCCCGGCGACTACCCGCGGGTAATCGGCAAAATCAGAAAAGTACTTTACATACCAGCCGAGGCCGCTGGTGGCACCGATCATCTCTGCCGCCGTTAATAAAATGAAAGCCAGTACCAAGCTAATTGCTCCGCCGCTGACAATATGCGGCATGGCGCCAGGCAAGAGAATATGAATCAGCATAGACCGGCGGCTTACTCCCAGACTTCTTGCCGAGTCAATAAGTCCTTTTTCCAGAGATTCTACTCCTGATACTGTATTGATGAACAATGGCCAGAAGGCTCCGATAAAAATTACAAATATGGAGGAAAGGGTGAAAGTTGGCAGGAGAGCGATTGCATACGGGATGTAAACAATGGGTGGAATAGGTCCTAATATATTAGTGGCTGGTTCAATGGCTAAACGCAAGCGGCGATTGGCGCCAATGATGAGTCCAAGCGGAATGGCGCTGATAAGAGCAAGGCTATAGCCAAAGAACAATAGATTCATAGAACTGAAAAGGCTTTTTATAAAAACTTCCCGGTCTTCTGCAAGTAACGCTAAGACTTTAAGCGGCGGCGGAAAGAGAGCAGAATCCAAAAGCGTCAGCCAGACTGTTGTCAACTGCCAGACTAAAAGTAGTAATCCTGCAAGTAGCAAGCGATCGCGAGTGGTCTGGATCATATGCCTGATCCTCCTTCTACTTCTAGTAATTCTTCAAGAATTTCCTGTTGAAGCAAAGATAAAATCTCATTTCGCAGTCCGGTATATAGGGGATCTTGGACAAGTAAAAAACGTCTTCTGGGCCTGGGGAAGGGAACTTCGATAATTTTTTTGATTCTACCAGGACCAGGAGTAAAGACGGCGATGTGGTCGGCAAGATAGAGGGCTTCGTCAATGTCATGAGTTACGAGAAAAACAGTTTTCTTTTTACCTGCTCCCACCCACAACTGGAGGAGGAGTTCCTGTAAACTTACCCGGTTTTTGGCGTCAACGGCGCCAAAGGGCTCATCCATTAGATAAACAGGAGCATCTAAGGCAAAGGCACGGGCGATAGCCACCCGCTGCCTCATGCCGCCTGAAAGTTCACCAGGGTATTTAGAGCGGACACTACTCAGCCCCACCATACTCAGTAGGTGATGCGCCTCTTGTTCGGCGCTTAATCCACTGGCACGGCCGGATTCTTTCAGGGCAAAAACAATGTTGTCAAGGGCTGTCATCCAGGGGAAGAGGGAATAGTCTTGGAAAACAATGGCCCGGTCTGGCCCTGGCCCCCGGATGGGAAGCCCGTTAAGATAAATTCTGCCAGAGGTCGGCGCGGTAAGTCCTGCTAAGAGGCCGATGGTGGAGCTTTTGCCGCAGCCGCTGGGGCCAACTACCGCCATAAATTCGCCTTCCTTGATTGTTAGGGATAAATCAGTTACGGCCGGGTGTTCATCGCCCGGATAAGTAAGGGATACAGAGTCCAGAGTCAGGGCAGCCACAGGCGCTCCTCCTTTCAAGCCGTTAATTCTATAGATCGTTGATGGCAAAGTCTTGGTCCAGCTTCTGATAGGTGGTATTTTGCGGTTCACGCCGCTTAAGTTCATCAAGAGCTGTTCGATAAATATCAGTATTAACATGTTTGGAGATATCAATGTCACTCTGGATGTAACCGGCATCTTTCATAGCCTCCCAAAAGGCAATGAACCGCTTTTTATCCGGGTCAGGAATGCTGTGAATGTGGCCGCTGTAAGTGGCTTTTCTGAGCAGATCTCTGTCTAGCTTCACATATTTACTCATAATGTCGAGGGTTTCGTCTTGATGATTTATATAAAAATCATAGGCTCGAATGTTAGCACGGGTAAAGCGTACATAGGCTTCTTTATTGTTTTTTAGTTTGTCTTCCAAAGCTACAACCCGGCAGCAAACATGACCGTCCATATGCTCTGACGACCAGGATACAATTTTTAAACCTTGCTGTTCAGCCATCTCGGAAAATGGTACCCAGATCAAGCCGGCATCCGCAGCGCCTTTTTTTACAGCTTCCAGCACAGCAGAAGGCGAGTCGAGCTCCTGAATTGTTACTTGTGTTTTCCAGTCAATACCGGCTTTAGACATGGCCGACCGCCATACGGCATCACCTGTTGCCAGGCGGACGGTGGCTACTTTTTTGCCGATAAAGCTTTGCAGGGTTGTAAATTGCTGAGCGTTTTCCGGTTTGGTGATAATCGCATGTCCTTCGCTTTGCATGCCCCCAATATTTACGAACGGGGTTCCTTTAGATATGAAGACCTGGGGGGCGGCTGTGCCGAAAGAACCGGCGTCCAGTTTACCGGCCTTAATGGCATTAAGACCTTCGCCGGAGTTGGTGAATTGGAAGAGTTCCGCGTCCAGCCCTTCCTGGTCATAAAAGCCTTTTTCTTTGGCGACAAAATACAGTACATGGCCGACAGCAGGCAGATAGCCAATTTTAAATTTGATTTTATCGGCTGGAGTTGGTTGGGGTGCAGATTGTGCCGCAGGTTTGGCCTGCTGCTGGCCGCAGCCGGTGAGTAACAGGCTTAGGAATGAGGCTATTATAATGGTAATGGTAAGTAACCGGTGTTTAAACACAAGATATCACTTCTTTTCTTCCTGCAAGAGGCGTTTGTAGTAAAAGCCGCTGGTATACAGCGCTGCTGCCGGGTTATGACCTAGTACCCGGTCTTTAGTGATTAATGTGGTAACAGGAGCGTCAGAATACTTGATGAACAGAGAATCATGACCAACACATAAGCCAACAATGACATTCAGGTCGGTGCCGGCTTGATTAAGCAGTCTGGCCTGGAGAACAGGATTGCACAGAGACTCATGACAACCTTTTTGTACTTTGTATTCAGGCGGTATCCCAATCTCAGTCTTATCAAGAGAGCCTACCTTGCACAGTACGCTATAACTGTCAAGCCCTTTGACGGCAAGTGCTTTTACAAAAATACGGGTTTCTTCAATGAGGCCGATACAGGTGGCAATACCGATTTTTTTAGCATTAATCCGTTTAGCAAAGGCAATAATCTCTTCCACTCTGGTAAGTTTACCGTAATACAGGCCTTCTATTTCCGCTGCGGCGAGAGCCATCCGGCGATCAGGACCTTCGGTCTGGTAGATAGACTTTACTGTTGCAATTTCATTAGCGATATCTGCATTACCATGAGTAGTGGTAGTAAGGCAAAAATCGGGAAAATGCTTGTCACGGCGATAACAGTTAAGTTGGCTGCAGTTGGCGCAGCTCAACTCGCCGGAAGCAGTATGGTTACTCATTATTTTGAACCTCCTTAAAAGTTCAAGCATTTAACAAAAGTTTTGTCAAAGTCGGTAAAGGTGGCTAATTCTAACACTTCGGCATCTTTTACCAAACCGGCAATCGTTTTCCTGGCTGTTTGGTTGAGAAGTATGGCCTGGCCGCCAGTTTTGGCCGTATTGCCGAGAAAGCTTATTTTATTGTGAAAAGGCTTCGGTAACATGCCAATATTGATTAAACTGTTGGCGTTAAGATGGAATCCGAAAGAACCGGCAATAAATACGCGCTCAACGCTGGCAGGAGCAATACTACGGTCAGCTAACAAACACTCGATGCCGGCACGAATCGCACCTTTGGCAAGTTGCACCTGACGGATGTCTTTTTGTGAGAGGTGGATGGCCTGATCAATTATAAAGACTGTTTTGCCATTATCTTTGTGCAGCCGTTCCTTTAGGGGAGCCGGAATATCATTTTCCCAACCGCCCAATTTACCGTTTTTGTTAATTATGCCGGTTCTGACCAGTTCACCGGCAATATCCAGCAGTCCGCTGCCACATATGCCAGTTACCGGATTGTCGGCAATGGTTTTGTACTCTACTTCGCCGTTGGGAGCAATCCGGAATTTTTCAATAGCTCCCGGTGCCGCTCGCATGCCGTAGGTTATGTTCATGCCTTCAAAGGCAGGTCCGGCAGCTGTTGAGGTGACCGAAAGCCGCCCATCCACGGCAAGTGCCATTTCGCCATTGGTGCCGATATCGACAAATAGCGTCACTCCTTTGAGGTTGACTAAATCGGCGGCCAGAATTCCTGCCGTTATATCAGCGCCCACGTACGCCGATATGATTGGCGGCAGATAGACTTGAGCAAATGGCGCGGCATTAAGGCCGAGGCAGGCAGCAGAATGATAACTGTTGCCCCACAGTACGGGGGTATAAGGGTACTTACCCAGCGGGGCGGGGTCTGTACCGGTGGCCAGATGCAGCATGCAGGTGTTGCCGCTAAATACTATTTCATAAATTGTTTGCGGGCAAATCCCTGTCTGCTCAACCAGGTCATCAATCATGGCGTTAATGGCGCCGGTGATGCCGGTGTATAGAACCGACAGCCCTTCAGCTGTTGATCCTAGTTTGATGCGGGACAAGACATCCTGGGCGTGCAGGCTCTGCGGGTTAAGAGCCGATATTGCCGCCAGTTCACGGCCAGTGGTTAAGTCAAACAGTGCGGCCACCAGGGTGGTAGTGCCAATATCTACAACCAAGCCATGCGAGATTCCGGCGGTATTGCCTGACTCGGTTCCCAGTATGGCTGTTCCCGACAATACTAAAGTTTCGTTGCGGTCGGAAACATACTGTTTAGTAATGGCGGGCTCTAAGGCTACAGCTAAATGGCGGCCCTGGCTTACTACCTGGACATCGTTCTTGTCCTGCCGGTCGATTAGGTAAATGTCAATGAACTGAGCATTATCGAGACCTCCGGGAATTTGAGTCATGCAGCTTAGAAAGATATTCTGACTGATTTCGTCGGGAGTCAGGGTATGGTGGCAACTGTGCTGGTCATTATCACCGGAATGGGAAAATGCGGGAATACGCACTTTGCATTTGTTGCACGTGCCGGCGCCATTACATGGTGATTCTACCAGTACTCCGGCTGCCCGGGCAGCAGCAAGCACAGTGGTGCTTTCATGCACCTCAAGGCAAACGGGCGCGGCGGCGTTGGTGGTGTTTGCTGGCCAAAAGCGCACTGTGGGCACAGTATCACTCCTTCTTTACCGTAGATGTCATCGCCCGGATATGCGACAAGGCACTGGAGGTGCTCAGGCCGCAGGCTGGGGATATGATGTTTACGCCATCGGCTATTAAGTTGCTGGTTTGCAGGGCCACTTTTTCGGCAGGGCCGTATTCTAGCAGATACGTACTGATATTTCCCATAGTAGTTATGCCGGGAAACTCGTCTTTAAGCTGTTTTAAGTTCACGATGGCGTCAGTGCTGATGGCATCGGCCTTGAATGCAGGCAGGAGATGCTTGGCGCTGCTCAAGTTACCGCAAATATGAAGAATAACCGGGACTTGTTTTTGATGGACAGCAGCAATCAGTCTGTTAATATAAACAACCGGGTATTCGGCAAACATCTTGGGTCCGAGGATTTCTCCCGTGGCCGTAGGGTCACCAATGGCAATGACGGCGGCGCCATGGTCGATGAGCGCGAGGGCATAGGCAATCAGAAAGCCTGTGACATAGTCAAGAAGCCGGTGGGAGGAAACAGGGTCTTTGCGTAAATCTTTCAGGAATTGTACCGGGTCAACTATGGATGCCGCCGTACTTACCGGGCCGGTCAGACTGCCAATTACCGGAATGTCGGGATGCTGTTTTGCCAGGATGGCTGCCGCCTGGCATACCGTGGCAATTCTGCCGGAACTTAGCATAGTTGGGATATCTTTATATACGACAGCAGCTGCGGATGAAAATGCTTCGCGGGTGATTTTAGGCTCGCATTCCAGTGTGCCTAAATCAATTTCGCTGCCCAGAACCTCGGCTTCCACCGTCATGCAAAAAGGCAGGCCCAGGTTTTCAAAACCGGTATATTGTTGTACAGCTGCAGCCAATCCGGCCATAAGAACGGCGTCGGAATGAGCGGCAGGCAGGGTCTGCCCGGAACGCTGCATAACATCGACAATGGCAGCGTTCATCATCCCTCCGGTACAAATAACCGGCGGGCGGTCAACCGGTTGTTTTTGCAGAACGCCCAGCAGGCGTTCTTTGGCAGTTAGGGTTGGCACTTAACTCCACCTCCGCTGTAGATCAAAAAGTTTTTCTTCTGTTAGGGGATAGCCTATTTCTCTTACGGCGTCAAGCATAGCGTCAATGTTAATGAATGGAGTTTCGGTCGGTAGACTGCAGCCTGAGGCCACAATATATCCTTTGGGATTGTCCCAGGCTTCCCGGACAGCATCAAGCACGGCCAGGCGGATATCGGCAGGAGTGCCTTGTAACATAATCTCTGAGGGCTTAACATTGCCCATGAGCCGGACCCGGTCACCCACCTGGCGTTTGGCTTCAGTCAGGCTGGCGGCATTGTCAATACTGATGCAGTTGGCACCGGCCTCAGCCATCTGATCCCAGATTTTTGCGGTCTTGCCGCAGATGTGGAGGGTGACCGGTTTGCCACGGGAGTGAATATAATCAATCAGCTGTTTCAGGTATGGGAAGGAAAATTCTTTGAAATATCCGGGACTGATGATGGTAGCAGACGACATGGGGTCAGTCAAGCTGGGGGTGCAGCCGGCGTCAATGATCGCTTTGGCGTAGTTTAAACAGGTTTCCAGCGACAGGCGGCATAAACGGTGTACAGCTTCAGGATTTTTACCGACCAGCCGGGTCAGGGTTTCGGCGCCAATTAAGAACGAAGCATTGGTAAAGGGGCCGGTTAGTGCGCCGGTTACAGGTACTTCATTGCCGATTGTATCTACCGCAATCTTCATTGCTTCCAGGTAGCGGGGCAGATGGCCGTCATGATACGGGTCAGCAGGTGTTAGGTTATCAATCTGTTTAACATCGGTTATGGCTGGCCGGTCAAGAAAAGCTGTTTCATCATCAGGATAGCGGACAACAGCGCCCATGGCCTCGGCTTGGCCATATAAATCAGTAAAAATACGGACAATGTCATAACCGAACCGGCGATATGCTTCAATTTGGGCTTTAGCCAGTAGTTTTCCGTCTTGTGGCAGTTCTGAAACTTTGACACCAATTACCCGGGCTGCCGTATTGCCGATAATGGGTACGCACGGCAGGCGGTCTACCGGGCGGCCTTGATTGTAGGCTGTAATACGTTCGATAGGGGTCATTTGATCTTTGACCATCAAGCAGCGCCTCCTGTCAGACGCCGGGCCAAACGGACCGCATCGGCAGCGTTAACGGCATAGCCGTCGGCCCCAATCCGGTCCGCGAAGGCCTGAGATACCGGACCGCCGCCAATCATGACTTTAAATCCATTCCGGATATTTTTCTTGTTCAACAAACGAATGACTTCGGCCATACCGTCCATAGTAGTTGTCATCAACGTGGATATGGCGATAATCGAGGCGCTTTCCGCTTGAGCCCGGCTAACAAAGGTACCAGGCGGTACATCCCGGCCCAGATCAATGATTTCATAACCGGCTGTTTCCAACATGATTTTGACCAGGTTTTTGCCAATGTCATGAGTATCGCCTTCAATTACGCCAATTACCACTTTTAATTTGTCGCCATCTGTCTCCTGTTTCTTAAGATGCGGCCTCAGTATGTTAAGACCGGCGTACATGGCGTCAGAACACATCAGAAGTTCAGGAATAAAGTACTCTTCCGCTTCGAAGAGTTTGCCGGCTTCTTCCATACCGGCCGCCAGTCCTTGCTCAATTGCTTCATAGGCATCAATGTTACTGGTAACTGCCTTATTGGCTGTTACTACTGCCTGTTCCTCATCCATATTAACGACAGCAGCCTTCAGTTCTTGGAGAACTGTTTCCTTAAGATGGTCTGTGTTTTGTGTCATATTTTTCCCCCTGTTACTTATTAATAATAAAAATAAAAGAAGGTCAAAAGAAGCTGTAAACTTCTTTTGGCCTTCAGTTGTCTGATCAGCCAGAAATATAAGATTTATTGTGGTAATTATATGCTGGCAGTAAAAAAATGTCAAGAATATTTTTCCTTTTTGTGTGATTTTTCTCTTTTGAAGGAATTGGCTTATTTGGACATTGCTTGGTCAAGATCAGCAATAAGGTCATCGACGTCTTCAATGCCGACTGACAGGCGGAGCAGGTATTCATTAATACCAAGACGCCGGCGAAGGTCAAGCGGCATGTCGGCATGGGTTTGTACTGACGGAAAAGTAATCAACGATTCGACACCGCCTAGGCTTTCGGCAAATTGGTGCACTTTGACTTTGCGTAATATTTGTTCCGGGAGCCGGGGGTGGTCGACTGAGAAAGATAACATGCCGCCATACCCGGTGGCCTGAGCATCATGGATAGCTTTGCCTGGGTGTTCTGCAAGCCCGGGATAATAGACTGCAGTTACACTCGGGTGATTTTTCAGCCATTTAGCGATAGTTAATGCATTTTCCTGGTGTCGGCGCATCCTAAGGACCAGTGTTTTTAGTCCTCTCATAAGCAGCCAGCTGTCCTGGGGACCGAGGACAGCGCCAGCGGCGTTCTGGATAAATTTAATTTGTTCGGAAAGACAGGCATTGCCTGTGACCACTACACCGCATACCACATCATTGTGGCCGGCCAGATACTTGGTGCCGCTATGGATGACAAGGTCGGCGCCCAAGGTCAGCGGTCGCTGAAAATACGGTGAAAGAAAAGTATTGTCGACAATAGTATGGATTGGTCTGGCAGGGTTTTTCCGGGCCAAAGCTACGATGGCGGCAATATCGGCTATTTTCATCAATGGGTTGGTAGGGGTTTCTACAATAATGGCTTTAGTATTTGGTTTGATAACTTTCCGGATTTCTTCCAGGTTACTGGTATCAACAAAGTTTACTTCCAGACCGAACTGGACAAGGATTTTGTCTAGTACCCTGTATGTGCCGCCATAACAGTCTTCAGTCACAATAAGGTGGTCGCCCGGGCGGTACAGCATCAGGACGGCGGTAATTGCGGCCATGCCTGTGGCAAAGGCAAAGCCTGCATGGCCTGCTTCCAGAATGGCTAAAGCTTCTTCAACAGCTTGACGGGTAGGGTTTTGCGACCGGGAATAGTCAAAACCGGTGCTTTGACCTAAAGCCGGATGGCGGAAGGTAGCGGTCTGGTAAATCGGTGTGCTGATGGCGCCGGTTGTTTTATCGGTCACAAGACCGGCATGGACGGCTTGAGTAGCGAATTTTAATGATTTCATACAGGAATCCTCCTCCAGGTTCTATATTGGTTTCAAGTAAAAAATAAAACGGTTCTTCCCGAAAGAAGAACCGTCAGTTGCAGAACGAAACTCATCTTCCGGATTGCTCCGCTGGATTTAGCACCTTGCATAAATGCCGGTTGCCGGGTGTCATAGGGCCAGTCCCTCGACCACTCTTGATAAGTTTAATTGTTTATTTTTTATTGTTTATTATTCTGCCATGAATGATAAATAATGTCAATATAAAAACAAAAAAGATTCTTTTGGTTAGGGTTGACAGCCGAATGGCAGTATGCTACCATAAATTTCAAGCAAGATACCATGGTATGATATTACAGGTTTTGAAAAAATTTGCTGACCGGAAAACCGGAGGCAGCTAAGGCTGAAATAGCCTTGGTTGCCTCCTTTTATTTTATTATAGGCATGTAGAGGAGTGAGCGGGTGATGACGGTAGTGGTCATTGGCGCGGATTATTTAGGCGCAATAGAAAAGAAACTGCGTGAGTTGGGCATAACCGAGATTGCCCATATCACCGGTCGCTGTCCGGGTGAGATTAAGAAAATCAGTATTCCGAAGACAGCAGCATTTGTGCTGGTTTTTACCGACTATGTCAATCACAACATTGCCAAAGTAGTAAAAAACCAAGCAAAAGCACAGGACGTTCCGTTGGTATATGCAAAACGGTCGTGGTGTGCCGTAGAACAAAAACTGGCAGGACTGAGTTTACGCGCTTCTTAAAGTTTACTGAGGAAAGGAGAAAAGTTGATGCCTGAATCAGTCAGGACTTCGTTGTCAGTCAAGGCTTCACAAAATCCAAGTGTTACGGGAGATAACCGTCCAGCAGTGAAAATGCTACTGCCTGGATTCCTATAGCCATGGTTGTGTTTCCCACCAGTTTTGCGGCAAGCATTTTTTTGATTGCCCTGTCCTGCTGGTTTTCCATCACCGTCATGACTTGGTCGGGCGTGGCGAATGTTAGTAAGTCATACTACGAGGTAGCCCGCAGTTTAGGAGCTGACGAATGGTATCTTATTACCCGGGTAGCCTTGCCTGCTGCAATGCCGTCCATCTTTGTCGGGCTGTTCATGGGATTGGGTATGGCGTTTGTCACCCTGGTGGTGGGTGAAATGCTTGGTGTCAAAGCAGGTTTAGGCTGGATTATCGCCTGGGCCCAGGGATGGGCCGAATACAGCAAGGTCTATGCGGCGCTCGTTATTATGGCGTTGTTGTTTTCGATGCACGGGGTATTCCCTGGCGGCAAAAAGGGGAAGTGGACGACTACCTTGAACTGGTGGGACTATGCTTTACCAGTGAAGCTCATGAAAAATTCGGTCGAATTCATTTGCCGGTCAGTCCTTTGTGCAATATTCAGTGCCGTTTTTGTAAGCGGGGTTTTAACAAACAGGAGCATTGCCCCGGTGTAAGCCGTGGTTTGCTAAAACCGGCGGAAGCTGTCGGCGTACTGGAAAAGGCGCTCAAACTATGTCCGGACATTACTGTGGTAGGTATTGCCGGCCCCGGCGACACCTTGGCCGGTGATTATGCCTTAGATACTTTCCGGTTGGTTCATCAGCGCTACCCGGAATTAATTAAATGCTTGAGCACTAACGGCCTGCTGCTAAAAGAAAAAGCTGAGGGTCTGGCGGGAGCAGGGGTAAAAACAATTACCGTAACCATGAATGCTGTAGACATTAAAACTCTGGCGCAAATTTGTTCCCATATTACATTTAATGGTCAGTATATAACCGGGGAAGTATATAACCGGGGAAATGGCGGCACGGTGGCTTGTCCTGGCGCAGTTGGCAGGCATTGAAAAAGCCGTAAGCTTGGGGATTATTGTAAATCAATACTGTTCTCATTCCGGGGGTCAATGACCGCAACATTAGCGATATTGCCAAGACCGCGGCAAAGGTGGGAGCATCTTTTATCAATATTATTCCGCTTATACCCCAGCATGAGTTCCGAAATCACCGGCCGCCTGACTGCCGGGAGTTAAAGGCGGCACGGACAGCGGCAGAGGAATACTTGCCGGTATTCAGACATTGTCGGCAGTGTCGTGCTGATGCCTGCGGTATACCGGGAGGAACGGATTTTACCGACAAACTGTACGACCAGCGGCTAATAGCCGTTTCTCACGGCTGAGCCAAAGTAGATATCATCATCATACTGAGTCCAAAGTTCCTTCACCCCTTGAAGTACAAGAATTACGGGATTGGGCCGCCAAATGGGCCAATAATCTGGTAGCGCTTGAGACAGGGGAAGTCCGTGATTCAGCACAAGGAATTTAGGAAAGGGTGAGGTAGACATGAGCTATTTTGAACTAAAAGAGCCGCCACGGCGGGAGGACAGACTCAAAGCATGCATTGCCTACGGGACAACATTGGGAGAAGTGGCTGGCCGCCGGCTGCGCTGCACTTTGGCTGACGGAGAGCGCAGTTTTACCCAAAATTCCATCTGCCTGCTCTTACCGGCGTTAGGGACTATGAACAGCATACCCAATAGTGTAGTGCTTATGCACGGCGGTCTGGGATGCGGGTCATCCAGCCACGGCGGCAATGCCGCCGTTCGTGCCGGTAACAATCAGCGCTGGGGTATAGTAAAGAACGGCACCTGGTTGTCTACCGGCCTAACCGAAACCGATGTTATCGGCGGTGGCGAAACCAAACTGGCCCGAGCCATCATAGAAGTTGACCGGCGCTACCGGCCTGCTGTTATTTTTGTAGTGGCCAGCTGCGTTCCTGGCATAATCGGTGATGATGTGGATGGGGTGGCTGAACAGGTTCAAGCTGAAGTACAAGCCAAAATTTTGCCTGTCCATTGCGAAGGCTTTAAGACCAAAATCTGGGCGACAGCCTATGACGCTGTGTATCACGCCATCGGCAAAACGCTGTTACCCAATAGCAGGGAAATATCCATTAAAGAAAAAGCCGGTCCCTTAATAAATTTAATGAATATGTCTTCAATGGGGAGGGGAGACGAACAAGAGCTTGAGCGTTTGCTTAAGGTACTGGGTTTTGATGTTAACATATTCCCGGTGTTTGCTGATCCTGATAATATGCGGCGCATGACCCAGGCTGACTTATCGGTCAGCACTTGTCCGACCCATGATGATTATATGTTGAAACATTTGAAGGATAAATACGGGATACCGTTTATTATCAGACATATGCCAATCGGTATCGCGAATACCGGTAAATGGCTGCAGGATGTGGCCGAGTTTTTTGGTTTGGGTTCACAGGCCCAGGCTATCATTGCTTGTGAAGAAGCAGAACTTAAGGCGGCACTCGAACCATTGAGATCCATGTTCCAGGGGAAGAAGGCGTTTGTCAGCGCGGGTGAATTTCGGGCATTGTCTACTGCTATACTGCTGGCAGAATTAGGCTTTGAAGTAGTGGGAATCCGTGCTTTCCACCATGACGAGTTTGCTGAAGTAGAATACGAAAAGCTAGTTCGGATAACCGGCACAGACTGTCCCCTGAATATTGCCAACTGCCAGCCGTTTGAAGAGGCAAATTTGCTGCGACGGATAAAGCCGGATGTGTTTCTTGGCCATATGAACGGCAACAGCACAGCGGCTAAACTTGGTATTAGTACCCATGTCGTTTATAATGTCGGTCTCAACTATGTAGGCTACCGGGGCGCCTATGAACTGGCCCGCCGTTTATACCGGCAATTAAAAAATCCCCGGTTTAACCGTAATCTCAGCCGGTTTGCCAGTCTGCCGTACCAAGAATCCTGGTATCAAGAGAATCCATTTAAGTATATCAAGACTGCGGGAGGTGACGGGGATGAGTGATTATACCTTTATCGAAAGACCGCGTTATACCTGTGCCTTAGGCGGAGCAATCGCTACAGTAAGCGCACTGCCTAAAGCCATTCCTGTGTTACATGCGCCGCCCGGCTGTGCCGGCAATTTTACCTGGACTCAGGCCGGCGGTTGTGGTTTGCAGGTGGGCGGATACTGCGGCGGTCTCAGCATGCCTGGTTCAAATGTTCAGGAGAGGGACGTTGTATTTGGCGGAGCTGAACGGCTGGAGGAGGAAGTAAAGAATACGCTATCTATCATGCGAGGAGAACTGTATGTTGTAGTGACTAGCTGCGTCACTGAAGTCATTGGTGACGACGTTGCGTCGGTAGTACGGCCTTTGCAGGAAGACGGCATCCCCAGCTGCTGGAAGTCATGACCGAAGTTTGTGTAGCTTATCTGGCGCCGTCCATAGCCAAAGAGGCTAAGGTATTATCAATTGCTGAACCTACTGCCTCCGGTGACCTTATTTCTCGCCGGCATTTTGAAGAATTCGTTGCGCCGTATATTGGCAAGGTAGCCAAGCGGCTTAAAGAAAAAGGGGCCTATATTACTCTGCATATTTGCGGCAATATTAAAGACCGGCTGCACCTTGTTCCCTATTTACATATTGACATGTTATCTCTTGATTATAAGGTTGACCTAAGGTTGGCTCAGAACATTCTGGCCGGGAGAACAGCGGTGGCTGGTAACATGAACCCGGTACTGCTTAAAGATGCTGCTCCTGATAATATTATCCAGGCAGCCAGGCAGTGTATTGACCAAGCCGGCCGGGCGGAAAACTATATACTTATGCCTGGCTGTGATATTCCTCCGGGAGTACCGCTGGCTAACGTAATTGCCTTTATCGGTGCGGGTCAATAAGGGGACCAATTTGAAAATCTTGAAGTATGACTAAAGAAAATAAAAAATGATATTAGATATTGAAACAAAAGCTGAAGACCATTGGGTCTTTGGCTTTTTGTTAGATATTGATTACTCCAAAAAACATTGCAATAAATTGTTGACATAATGTAAATGACATGGTATTCTATATAAGTCACTGCGCTA